>NZ_JBVJAM010000001.1:0-42333 GCF_055590565.1 Streptomyces sp. NPDC041814
TGTTAAGCACGCCGCCAGCGTTCGTCCTGAGCCAGGATCAAACTCTCCGTGAATGTTTTCCCGTAATCGGGAGACACATCACGAGAGCGGAACAAAAAGGTCGGAATATGACCCGCTGTCCACTGCGTCCTCGCTGTGTTTTGCCTACCCGATCCAAAGGATCCGGCAGGACTTTCAAAGGAACCACCAACCTGCCGAAGCAGGCCGGGGTATCAACATATCTGGCGTTGACTTTTGGCACGCTGTTGAGTTCTCAAGGAACGGACGCTTCCTTTGTACTCACCCGCAGAACATTTTCTGGGGCTTTCCTCCGGGCGCTTCCCTTCGGTCTTGCGTTTCCGACTCTATCAGACTCTTTCGTGTCCAATTTCCCGGTCGAAGCGGGTCTTTCTTTTTGCCTTTCGGCTGCCTTTCGGCGTGTCCACTACTTTAGCGGACTCTCCCGTTTACTCATAATCGAGTCAGCGGGAAGGAATTTCGGCATGCCGAAACTCGCACCCTCTGGGGTGAGTCGTAGGTAGTGGTTGGCCGCTTCAGGTCTGCGCGGCTCACGATCCGATGGACCGAACCAACAGCTGTACCCGTGTCAAGCGACTCGGACAACACTAGGGGGGCCGCCCAAGCGAGTCAAGTTGACCTGCGGCGCGGCACATGGGCCCGGTACGGGCTCACCGTGGGGTCCCCGTCGATCCAGAACCGCCAGGGGTGCGCCGCCCCGTCCCCGCCCACGCCGGTCCGCGGACCGTTCCGCACCTGGTCACGAGCGGGCGGGGTGCCGTGGAGCACGAAGAGCTCGGCGCCCTCGTGGGCAATGGCGTCGGTGCCGTCCAGCGCACGGCCGATGTCCAGGGCGGTCGCGAGGCGGGCCGGGCCTTTGGCCAGTTCCTTGTCATTACGGGCCGAAACTCGACGTTTGCGCGTCAGCTCGGCGCCCTCCAGGATCTCGCCGGCCCGCAGCAGCACCCCGCTCGCCCTGCCCTCGGGACCGCACACCAGATTCATGCAGTGCCACATGCCGTACGTGAAGTAGACGTACGCGTGGCCCGGCGGGCCGTACATCGCTTCGTTCCGCCGCGTCCGGCCCCGGAAGGCGTGCGAACCCGGGTCGATCTCGCCGGCGTACGCCTCCACCTCCGTGAGGCGCAGGGCGATCGGACCCTCCGGGGTGGCGCGGACCAGCGTGCGGCCCAGGAGGTCGGGCGCCACCTCCAGTACGGGGCGGTCGAAGAAGTCCCGCGTCAGCGGCGTACGGTCCGGGCCATCGATCATGAGGTTCGAGGTTACTGGGAACCGACTACGGTCGTCGCGCGTATGTAGGGGTCAGGACCTAGGAGGAGAAAACATGGGCTTCAAGCGACTGCTCGCGAGCATGGGTGCAGGTGGCGCCTCGGTGGAGACCGAGCTGAGCGAGGTCAACGTCGTCCCGGGCGGGGTCGTCCAGGGCGAGGTGCGGATCCAGGGCGGCTCCGTCGACCAGCAGATCGAGGGGCTCTCCGTGGGCCTTCAGGCCCGGGTCGAGGTCGAGGGTCAGGACCAGGAGTACAAGCAGGACATCGAGTTCACCAAGCTGCGCGTCGGCGGCGCCTTCCAGGTGCAGGCGGGCGCGGTGCACGTCGTGCCGTTCGGCCTGGAGATCCCCTGGGAGACCCCGATCACCATGTTCGCCGGCCAGCACCTGCACGGCATGAACATCGGCGTGACGACCGAGCTGGAGATCGCGCGGGCGGTGGACTCCGGCGACCTCGACCCGGTCAACGTGCACCCGCTGCCGGCCCAGGAGGCCATCCTCGACGCCTTCGGCCGGCTGGGCTTCAGCTTCCGCAGCGCCGACATGGAGCGCGGCCACATCCGCGGTACGCGGCAGCGGCTGCCGTTCTACCAGGAGATCGAATTCCACCCTCCGCAGCAGTACCGGGGGCTGAACCAGGTGGAGCTGTCGTTCGTCGCGGACGACCGCGAGATGGACGTCATCCTGGAGATGGACAAGAAGGCGGGTCTGTTCAGCGAGGGCAGCGACTCGTACCGCGCCTTCAAGGTCGGTCTGCACAACTTCCACGAGACCGACTGGGCGGCTTATCTGAACCAGTGGCTGGCGCAGGTCGGCGGGCAGCGCAACTGGCTCTAGGGTCGGAGGCGTCAACTGACGGAGCCGACAGAGAGGTGCTGACGTGACCGACCCGAAGAGGGCGCCGCTGCCGCACGACTTCCATCCGGAGGTTCCCTCGTTCACCGTGGTGAGCGAGGACATCGCCCCGGGGGCCGTGCTCTCCGACGCACAGGTGTACGCGGCGGGGAACACCTCGCCGCAGCTGCGGTGGGAGGGCTTCCCGGCGGAGACGAAGAGCTTCGCCGTGACGTGCTTCGACCCCGACGCGCCGACAGGCAGCGGGTTCTGGCACTGGGTGCTCTTCGACATCCCCGCGTCCGTCACGGAGCTGCCGGCCGGCGCGGGCGGCGGGAAGTTCGAGGGGCTGCCCGCCGGGGCCGTGCACGCGCGCAACGACTACGGGACCAAGGACTTCGGCGGCGCCGCCCCGCCGGCCGGGGAGAACCACCGCTACGTGTTCACCGTGTACGCGGTGGACACCGAGAAGCTGGGCCCCGACAGCGACGCCTCACCGGCGGTCGTCGGGTTCAACCTGCGGTTCCACACCCTGGGCCGGGCCCAGCTGGTCACCGAGTACGCGGAGCCCGCCGACAACGCCTGAGCACCAAAACGTCCGCGCCCGTTTGCCCTGCCCCGGTCTTGGAGAGATCAGGGCAGGGCATTTTTTAATGCGTTGTCCATCACGGCGCGCCGGGGCCAGAGTTGATCCGGGCCTGCCAGGGGGCGGCCGGCACACGGGAGGTGGGCGGGATGCGAGACACGCTGGTACTGAACGCGAGCTTCGAGCCGCTGTCGACGGTGACGCTGAACCGAGCGGTGGTGCTGATCCTTCAGGACAAGGCCGTCGTCGAGCAGTCCCACCCCGGCCTCCGGATGCGCGGCGCCGATGTGGACATCCCGGTGCCCCGGGTGATCCGTCTCTGCCGGTACGTACGGGTGCCGTTCCGAAGACAGGCGCCGTGGTCCAGAAGAGGTGTCCTGGTCCGGGACCAGCACCGGTGCGCGTACTGCGGGAAGCGGGCGAGCACTGTCGACCACGTGGTGCCGAGAGCGCAGGGCGGGCAGGACACCTGGCTCAATACGGTGGCCTCCTGCGCCGAGGACAACCACCGCAAGGCGGACCGTACGCCGGAGCAGGCGGGCATGCCGCTGCTGCGGAAGCCCTTCGTGCCGTCCCCGGCGGAGGCGATGCTGCTGGCGCTGGGGGCCGGTGACCGTTCGGCGCTGCCCGAGTGGCTGGCGCGGAGCGCGGCGTAGCCGCCGTCGCCCGACGATCTGAGCGAGGCCCGTCTTCCCGGGGGAGACGGGCCTCGGTCGTTCAGCGGAGCAGCAGCTGGACGATGGCGGCCGTGCCGACGGTGACGATGAGGGCGCGCAGGAGGGTCGGGCTGAGGCGGCGGCCGACCTTGGCGCCGATCTGGCCGCCGACGGCGGAGCCGACCGCGATCAGGACGACGGCGGTCCAGTCGAAGTCGGCGACGAAGAGGAAGAACAGCGCGGCGATGCTGTTGACGACGGCGGCGAGGACGTTCTTGACGGCGTTGAGGCGCTGCATGGTGTCGTCCACCAGCATGCCCATCAGGGAGAGGTAGATGATCCCCTGGGCCGCCGTGAAGTAGCCGCCGTAGACGCTGGCGAGGGTCAGGCCGATGTAGAGCAGGGGGCCGCCGTCGGGGTGGGCGGGTGTTCCGGTGCGGGCGCGCCGGTCCTGGACGGCCTTGCTGATGCGCGGTTGCAGGATGACCAGGACGAGGGCCAGGGCGACGAGGACCGGGACGATGGTCTCGAAGGCCGTCGAGGGCAGGGCCAGGAGCAGGGTGGCGCCGGTGAGGCCGCCGATGAGGGCGCCCACGGTGAGCTTGAGTACACGGGAGCGCTGGCCTTCGAGTTCCTTGCGGTAGCCGATCGCGCCGCTGATCGAGCCGGGGATCAGACCGAGCGCGTTGGAGACGGTGGCGGTGACCGGGGGCAGGCCGGTGGCGAGCAGGACGGGGAAGGTGATCAGCGTGCCGGAGCCGACGATCGTGTTGATCGTGCCGGCGCTGATCCCCGCGGCGAAGACGGCGAGCATCTCCCAGATGGACATGGCGTATCCCCCGTGCTTGATCGGTGCTTGCTGCACGCATCATGCACGGAGGGTGTACACGTCAGTCGACCGGGGGTTCCTCGCGTCGTTCCTGGCCTGTGTTGAAGCCGGGAGCACCGGAGCCGAGGTTGCCGAAGGCGCCGCTGAGGCCCTTGAGGGCGTCGCCGATCTCGCTGGGCACGATCCAGAGCTTGTTGGCGTCGCCCTCGGCGATCTTCGGCAGCATCTGGAGGTACTGGTACGACAGGAGCTTCTGGTCCGGGTCGCCTGCGTGGATGGACTCGAAGACCGTACGGATGGCCTGGGCCTCGCCCTCCGCGCGCAGGGCGGCGGCCTTGGCCTCACCCTCGGCGCGCAGGATCGCGGACTGCTTCTCACCCTCGGCGGTGAGGATCGCGGACTGCCGGGTGCCCTCGGCCTGGAGGATCGCGGCGCGCTTGTCGCGGTCGGCGCGCATCTGCTTCTCCATCGAGTCCTGGATGGAGGTCGGCGGCTCGATCGCCTTGAGCTCGACGCGGTTGACGCGGATGCCCCACTTGCCGGTGGCCTCGTCCAGGACGCCGCGCAGGGCCGCGTTGATCTCCTCGCGGGAGGTGAGGGTCCGCTCCAGGTCCATGCCGCCGATGATGTTGCGGAGGGTGGTGACGGTGAGCTGCTCGATGGCCTGGATGTAGCTGGCGACCTCGTACGTCGCGGCCCGGGCGTCGGTCACCTGGTAGTAGATGACGGTGTCGATGTTGACGACCAGGTTGTCCTGGGTGATGACGGGCTGCGGCGGGAAGGGCACGACCTGCTCGCGCAGGTCGATCCGGTTGCGGATCGAGTCGATGAACGGGACGACGATGTTCAGGCCCGCGTTGAGGGTGCGGGTGTACCGGCCGAAGCGTTCCACGATGGCGGCGCTGGCCTGTGGAATGACCTGGATCGTCTTGATCAGGGCGATGAAGACGAGCACCACCAGAATGATCAGGACGATGATGATCGGTTGCATCGTTTCCTCGTGCCCTTCGGTTGATGATCGTCATCGAGTCTGACAGAACGCGCCTTGGCGTGGGGGCAGTTCGGTCACATGACGACGGCCGTCGCCCCGTCGATGTCCACGACGTCCACCTGATCGCCGGGCTCGTAACTGAATCCGGGGTCGAAGGGACGCGCCGACCAGACCTCACCGGCCAGCTTGATGCGGCCGCCGCCGCCGTCCACCCGTTCCAGGACGACGGCCTGACGGCCCTTCAGGGCATCGATCCCGGTGGCGTGCACGGGCGCCCGGTCCGCGCGCTGCCGCCCGGCGATCACGCGTACCACGGCCGTCAGCGCCACGGAGACGATGACGAAGACCAGGACCTGGGCGACGATCCCGCCGCCGAGGGCCGCGACGACCGCGGCGGCCACGGCCCCCACGGCGAACATGCCGAACTCGGGCATCGCGGTCAGGACGAGCGGAATGCCCAGTCCCACCGCGCCGATCAGCCACCACACCCACGCGTCGATGTCCACGTGGTCATCGTAGGACCGTATGCCCCCTTACGGACAGGGCGCGACGGTCAACCGGCCCTAGCCGAGCGGCAGTCCGCGGGCGGTGTAGCGGTCGCCCTGGTGCTCGACCACGAGGGGCAGGCCGAAGCAGAGGGAGAGGTTGCGGGAGGTGAGCTCGGTCTCCATGGGGCCGGCGGCGAGCACCTTGCCCTGGCGGATCATCAGGACGTGGGTGAAGCCGGGGGCGATCTCCTCGACGTGGTGGGTCACCATGATCATGGAGGGCGCGTACGGGTCGCGGGCCAGCCGGCCGAGGCGGCGGACCAGGTCCTCGCGGCCGCCGAGGTCGAGACCGGCGGCGGGCTCGTCCAGGAGGAGGAGCTCGGGGTCGGTCATCATGGCGCGGGCGATCAGGGTGCGCTTGCGCTCGCCCTCGGAGAGGGTGCCGAACTTGCGGTCGAGGTACTCGGTCATGCCGAGCCGGTCGAGGAAGGCGCGGGCCCGGTCCTCGTCCACCTTGTCGTAGTTCTCGTGCCAGGTGGCGGTCATGCCGTAGGCGGCGGTGAGCACCGTCTGGAGGACCGTCTGGCGGCGGGGCAGCTTCTCGGCCAGGGCCACGCCCGCGATGCCGATGCGGGGGCGCAGGTCGAAGACGTCGGTGCCGACGCCGCCGAGGCGCTCGCCGAGGACGCTGACGCTGCCCTTGGTGGGGAAGAGGTAGCTGGACGCGATGTTGAGCAGGGTGGTCTTGCCGGCGCCGTTGGGGCCGAGGATGACCCAGCGCTCACCCTCCTTGACCGACCAGGAGACGTCGTCCACCAGAGCGCGTCCGTCGCGGACCACGGATACGTCCACCAGCTCCAGTACATCGCTCATGAGCGCGTTGTCTCCCCATGCAGTGTCGAGATCGTCGCGTGCCTGTGGGCACAGCTCCCAGGGAAAACCTACGCCACCGCGCGAGTGCGGGCGGCGCTGGGCCCGCCGTCGCGGACCCGGCCGGGCGCGACGGGACACCCCCTAGGCTGTCCGCATGCTTTCGGAACCACGTTCAGGGCTGCTGGCCGCCTGGGGGAACGCGTTGCTGGCGGGGCTCGTGTCGCCGGACGACGCCGCGCTCGCCATCGTCGGGGAGGACGCGGTGCACCGCGTCGAGGGGCTGCCGGGTGAGGCCGGCCCGGTCGGGCTGACGTTCGCCCTGGGGCGGCTGCGGGCGCTGGGGGTGAGCGGCTTCCGGGTCGCGCTTCCGGTGCCGGGGCATCCCCTGGGGCTGAGCGGTCCGGCCGATTTCAACGCCCGGGCGCTGGAGGCGGAGGAGGCCGTGGTGACCCACGGCGCCCCGTACGGGCTGGTGCCCGAGGTGCGCGAGGCGGGCCCGGCCGGCGATGTGCACGTGGACGTGGTGTGGCACTGCCTGGCGGTACGGGAGGCTCCGCCGGCCGACGTGCCCTCGCTGGGTGAGGCGGAACGTGAGCTGGCCGAGGCGCTGCGGGACGCGACGGCGCTGCTGACCCGGCTCGACGTGGCCGGTTCGGGGCCGGTGGCCGACGCGGCGGTGGACGCGTACCGGGCGCGGGCGGAGCGCGGGCGCGAGGTGCTGGCCCCGGGCTATCCGCCGCGGGCGGTGCGGGTCCTTGAGCTGGCGCAGCGGGTCGGGCTGCTGATCTCGGTGGCGTACGAGAACGGGCACGGCGGCGCGGTGAGCGCGTCGGAGATGGCGGCGCGGGGCGAGGCGCTGCGGCCGGTGGAGCGGGTGGCCCGGCGGGCGCAGGTGGCGGCGTACAACGCGTATGTGGAGGAGCGGGCGCGGTGAAGAGGGGAGCGGGCGCGTCCTCGACGGGCCCGCTCCCCCGCCTCAGCCCGCCGCTCCGTGGCGGACCGCCCAGAGCGCCGCCTGGGTGCGGTCGGCCAGGTCGAGCTTCATGAGGATGTTCGAGACGTGGGTCTTGACCGTCTTCTCGGACAGGACCAGGGCGCGCGCGATCTCGCGGTTGGACCGGCCGTCGGCGATCAGGCCGAGCACTTCCCGCTCGCGTTCGGTGAGGGTGCTCCCCCGGCCGGTGCCCGCGCCCGGCTCGTCCTGGGCGAGCAGCGCCCCGGCCACCTCGGGCTGGAGCAGGACGTGCCCGGCGTGCACGGAGCGGATGGCGCCCGCCAGGGCGTCCGGGTCGACGTCCTTGTACACGTAACCGGAGGCGCCCGCGCGCAGGGCGGGGACGACCGTGCGCTGCTCGGTGAAGCTGGTGACGATCAGCACCTTGGCCGGGTTGTCCAGCTCGCGGAGGCGGCGCAGCGCCTCGATGCCGTCGGTGCCGGGCATCTTGATGTCCATCAGTACGACGTCGGGCCGCAGCTCCTCCGTCCTGGCCACGCCCTCGGCGCCGTCGGCCGCCTCACCGACGACCTCGATGTCGTCCTGGATCTCCAGGAACGTGCGCAGGCCGCGGCGGACGACCTGGTGGTCGTCGACGAGCAGCACCCTGATGATCCTGTCAGCCACCGGGGATCTCCATCTCGATCGTGGTGCCCTTGCCGGGCGCGGATGCAACGGTGAGGCGGCCGCCGACGCCGCTCGCCCGGTCGCGCATGGAGACCAGGCCCAGGTGGCGCCCGGCCCGGCGGGTGGCGGCGGGCTCGAAGCCCCGGCCGTCGTCGGTGATCCGCAGCAGCGTGGCACCGTCGTGGCGGGTGAGGGTGACGTCGACGTGGGCCGCGTCGGCGTGGCGCAGGGCGTTGTGCAGGGCCTCCTGGGTGACCCGGAGCAACGCTTCCTCCTGGGCGGCGGGCAGGGCCCGGACGCCGGCACCGGTGAAGGTGACCCGGGCGGTGTGGGCCCGGTCGAGGACCTGGACCTGGGTGCGGAGGGTGGCGACGAGGCCGTCCTCGTCCAGGGCGGCCGGGCGGAGCTCGACGACGGCGGCGCGCAGTTCGTCCACGGCTTCGGCGGCGAGGGCGGCGACCTGCTGGAGCTCGCCCTTGGCGCGGGCCGGGTCGCGGTCGACCAGGGCGGCCGCGGCCTGGGCGGTGAGCCGCAGCGAGAAGAGCTTCTGGCTGACCGCGTCGTGCAGCTCGTGGGCGAGGCGGGAGCGCTCCTCGGCGATGGTGAGCTCGCGGCTGCGTTCGTAGAGGCGGGCGTTGGTCAGGGCGATCGCCGCGTGCTGGGCGAGGATCGAGAGCAGTTCCTCGTCCTCGGCGTTGAAGCCGCAGACACCCTCGGGCTTGGGGCACCTCTTGTTGGCGAGGAAGAGGGCGCCGATGGTCTCGTCGCCGTCCCGGATGGGCAGTCCGAGGAAGTCGGACATGTCGGGGTGGGCGCTGGGCCAGCCCTCGAAGCGGGGGTCCTTGCGGACGTCGGCGAGGCGCTCGGTCTTCCCGCCGTGGAGCATCGCGGCGAGGATGCCGTGCTGCCGGGGCAGCGGGCCGATGGCCTTCCACTGTTCTTCGCTGACGCCGTCCACGACGAACTGGGCGAAGCCGCCGTGGTCGTCGGGGACCCCGAGGGCGGCGTACTCGGCATCCAGGAGTTCGCGGGCCGAGGCGACGATCGTCTTCAGGACGTCCCGTACCTCCAGGTGGCGGCTCATGGCGAGCAGCGCGGCGCTGACGGCGGCGAGGCCGGAGGGCGGTCGGTGGCTCATGCGCCTCACCGTACCGGCGGCTTCCGAGCCCCGTATCGGGCCGGAGGCGGCCGGGTACCGGGGCGGAGGGACTAGGACCTGAGGCCGGTGCGTCGTGCGGGGCTCCGGAGAGAGTCCCGGACCCTTCCGGAGCGTCGCATTCCGCATTGCTTCAGCAACACATGGTGAGACTGTTACCCGCCCGATGTGAGGCCAGGCATAGGGCCCACGTCACTTACGAAGCCGCCTAGTGGACCGAAAAGGGCGATTTGGTGCGGGATGACCTGGGAGCGAACCCGGCAAACCGCCCACCATTCCACTACCCGGCTTCGTACGTCACACCTTTGCCACGGCATTTTGCCGCCGCTAAGAATTGAGCTCGTCCCCGACGGAGATGCGCAGTCGCTCCCGTCTTCGTCCTCCGTGAGGACCCCCCGAATTCGAAGAGGTAAGCCTGTATGTCCGCGTCCCGCTTCACCGGCCGTCTCCGCAACCTGAACAAGACCCAGAAGCTCTCCGCCGCCGGCGTCTCCGCCGTCGCCGCCGCTGCACTCTCCTTGTCCCTGGTGCCCGGTCACGCCGAGGCCGAGACCGAACCGCAGGCTCTCTCCGCCTCCCCGGTCATCTTCGACTCCGCGAGCTCCAAGCAGGCCCGGGCGATCCAGGACAGCGTCATCCAGCAGCACTCGACCGCCGAGAAGCTGGTCAAGGCCTCCGACGCCGCCAAGGCCAAGAAGGCCGCCGCGGTGAAGGAGAAGGCCGAGGCCAAGGCTGAGAAGGCCGAGAAGAAGACCGAGCTGAAGAAGAAGGCGAAGGCCAAGGCGCACTCCAAGGCCAAGTCCCACAAGTCCGAGTCGCGCTCCAGCCGCTCCTCCGCGCGTACACACCTGTACGCCAACAACCTGGACGGCTGGATCCGGGAGTCCCTCGACATCATGCACGAGAAGGGCATCCCGGGCACGTACGAGGGCCTGCACCGCAACATCATCCGCGAGTCCAGCGGCAACCCGAACGCCATCAACGACTGGGACATCAACGCCCAGAACGGCGTGCCGTCGATCGGTCTGCTCCAGATCATCAAGCCGACCTTCGACTACTACCACGTGTCCGGCACCCCGCACACGCAGTACGACCCGGTCGCCAACATCACCGCGTCGGCCAACTACGCCGCCGACAAGTACGGCTCGATCGACAACGTCAACAGCGCGTACTGATCCACCGCGATCCGTACCGCAGACGGCAGACGCCGAAGGGCGGCACCCCCACGGGGTGCCGCCCTTCGGCGCGTGTCCGGGCCGGTTACTTGCGCATGACCTCGGGCTCGTGGCGGCGCAGCAGCCGCGCGACCGCGAAGCCGCAGACGACGCCGATGAACAGCAGCACCGAGATGTTGATCCCCCACTGGCTCACCGAGTGCTCCCAGAGCGGGTCCAGGTCGGTGGGGTTGTTCTGGTCCCACGGCGGCATGAGGTGGGCGAGGTCCAGCGTCGAGCCGGCGCCCGCGATGGCCCAGCGGGAGGGCATCAGCCAGGCGAACTGCTCCAGGCCGGGCGAGCCGTACACCTGGAAGAGGATGCCGGTGAAGACGACCTGGATGATCGCGAACATGACCAGCAGCGGCATGGTCTTCTCGGCGGTCTTCACCAGCGAGGAGATGACCAGGCCGAACATCATCGACGTGAAACCGAGCGCGATGACCGTCAGGCACAGCTCGACGGCCGGCGGCATGATCAGGCCCTCTTCGGGCAGGTCGCGGGTGGCGAAGCCGATGCCGCAGATGATGACGCCCTGGAGGGCCGTGATCAGGCCCAGGACGATGACCTTGGACATCAGATACGCGGAGCGGGACAGACCGGTGGCCCGTTCCCGTTCGTAGATGACGCGTTCCTTGATCAGTTCACGTACGGAGTTGGCGGCACCGGAGAAGCACATCCCGATCGTCAGGATCAGCATGATCGTTCCGGCGTCGCCGTTGAACCTGTGCGGCGGCTTCGGCGGGGCGAGGCCGTAGTCCGACGGGATGACCACGCTGACGATGCCGAGCACCGCGGGCAGGATCACCATCAGGCCCATGAAGCCCTTGTCGGAGCCGATCACCGAGAGGTAGCGGCGCATCAGCGTCCACAGCTGCGTGCCCCAGCCCTGCGGCTTCGGCGGGCGCATCTGCTGCGGCGGCGGCATGTGCACGGACTGCACGGCGGCGGCGTCGATGTCGGCGGCGTACATCTGGTAGTGCTGCGAACCGCGCCAGCGGCCCGACCAGTCGTAGTCGCGGTAGTTCTCGAACGCCGAGAAGACGTCGGCCCAGGTGGTGTAGCCGAAGAAGTTCAGCGCCTCGTCCGGCGGGCCGAAGTAGGCCACGGCGCCGCCCGGCGCCATCACCAGGAGCTTGTCGCAGATGGCCAGCTCGGCCACCGAGTGCGTGACGACCAGGACGGTGCGGCCGTCGTCGGCCAGGCCGCGCAGCAGCTGCATGACGTCGCGGTCCATGCCCGGGTCGAGGCCGGAGGTCGGCTCGTCCAGGAAGATCAGCGACGGCTTGGTGAGCAGCTCCAGCGCCACCGAGACGCGCTTGCGCTGGCCGCCGGAGAGCGAGGTGACCTTCTTGTCCTTGTGGACGTCGAGCTTGAGCTCGGTCAGGACCTCGTGTATCCGGGCCTGGCGCTCGGCCTCGGTGGTGTCCGCGGGGAAGCGGAGCTTGGCCGCGTACTTCAGGGCGCGGGTGACGGTCAGTTCCTTGTGCAGGATGTCGTCCTGCGGAACCAGGCCGATGCGCTGGCGGAGCTCGGCGAACTGCTTGTAGAGGTTCCGGTTGTCGTAGAGGACATCGCCCTGGTTGGCGGGCCGGTAGCCGGTGAGCGCCTTGAGCAGGGTGGACTTTCCGGAACCGGACGGGCCGATGACGCCGATCAGCGACTTCTCCGGGACGCCGAACGAGACGTCCTTGAGGATCTGCTTGCCGCCGTCGACCGTGACCGTGAGGTGGCGGGCCGCGAAGGAGACGTCACCGGTGTCGACGAACTCTTCCAGCCGGTCGCCGACGAGCCGGAACGTCGAGTGGCCGACGCCGACGGTGTCGTTCGGGCCGATGAGCGCCGAGCCGGACTTGGCGAGCGGCTGGCCGTTGACGTACGTGCCGTTGTGCGAGCCGAGGTCGCGGATCTCGAAGCGGCCGTCGGGCGTCGCGTGGAACTCGGCGTGGTTGCGGGAGACCTGGAGGTCCGAGACGACCAGGTCGTTCTCCAGCGCACGACCGATGCGCATCACCCGGCCGAGCGCCAGCTGGTGGAACGTGGTCGGGCTGCGGTCCCCGTAGACCGGCGCCGCTCCCGCCGGGCCGGCGCCGGGGCCGGGCGGTGCCGGGGTCCCGCCCTGCTGCGGCACGTGCGGCTGCTGCGGCGCGGGCTGCTGCCAGCCCTGCTGCGGTGGGACGGGCTGCTGGGGGGCCGGCTGCTGCCAGCCCGGGCCACCCTGCTGGGGCTGGTGCGGCGGGGTCTGCTGCGGCTGCGCGGGCCCGGCGGCCCGGCCGCTGTAGACGTCCGCGGCGCTCAGGCTCAGCCGGGGTCCGTCGGTGGCGTTGCCCAGGTTCACGGTGGAGCCGGCCGCGATCTCCATCTGGTGGATCCGCTGCCCGTGCACGTACGTGCCGTTGGTGCTGCCGTGGTCCTCGATGAACCAACTGCGCCCGTTCCAGCTGATCGTGGCGTGCCGCCACGACACTCTGGCGTCGTCGATCGTCATGTCCCCCTGCGGGTCACGCCCCAGGGTGTACGTCCTGGACGGATCGAGCGTCCAGGTCCTGCCATTCAATTCCAGTACGAGTTCCGGCACTCCGCGCCCCACTAGTTGTCCCCCGTGTTACCCCCGTCGCAGGGAGTCTAGGGATGCTGAACATCGTGGGGAACTATTCCAGGACCAGTCCCGGATACGAAAGCCGGGCGGCCGAGGGTGACCTCACCGAGACCTGCGCGGCCAGGCGAAAGGGGACGGACCGGGTGCGGGCGCCCGGGGTGTCCGGCACTCGGGACGGGCTGCCCGCACGCGCTCGGGGACCGATACGGTGGATGCACCATGAGCGTATCCCGGCCTCCTGAGCCCGCCCTGTCTCCCGAGCCCGCCGCGTCCCGGCAGGGTCCGGACGTACCGACCCTTCTGGTGAAGATCTTCGGGAAGGACCGCCCCGGGATCACCGCGGGCCTCTTCGACACCCTCGCCGCCTACTCGGTCGACGTGGTCGACATCGAGCAGGTCGTGACCCGGGGCCGTATCGTCCTGTGCGCGCTGGTCACGGCGCCCACCGCGGGCGGGACCACCGAGGGCGAGCTGCGGGCCACCGTGCACAGCTGGGCGGAGTCGCTGAAGCTCCAGGCGGAGATCATCTCCGGCACCGGCGACAACCGGCCGCGTGGCGTCGGCCGTTCCCACGTCACGGTGCTGGGGCACCCGCTGACCGCGGAGTCCACGGCGGCCATAGCGGCCCGGATCACGTCGACCGGCGGGAACATCGACCGCATCTTCCGGCTGGCGAAGTACCCCGTGACGGCGGTCGAGTTCGCGGTGTCCGGTACGGGGACCGAGGAGCTGCGCAGCGCGCTGGCGCCGGAGGCCGCGGGCATCGGCGTGGACGTGGCGGTCGTCTCGGCGGGGCTGAGCCGCCGGGCGCAGCGGCTCGTCGTGATGGACGTCGACTCGACGCTGATCCAGGACGAGGTCATCGAGCTGTTCGCGGCGCACGCGGGCTGCGAGGCCGAGGTCGCCGAGGTGACCGAGCGGGCGATGCGCGGCGAGCTGGACTTCGAGCAGTCGCTGCACGCCCGGGTGGCGCTGCTGGCGGGTCTCGACGTCTCCGTGGTGGAGAAGGTGCGCGCCGAGGTCCGGCTGACGCCGGGGGCCCGGACGCTGATCCGTACGCTGAAGCGGCTCGGCTGCCAAGTGGGCGTGGTCTCGGGCGGTTTCACTCAGGTGACCGACGATCTGAAGGAGCGCCTGGGGCTCGACTTCGCCTCCGCCAACACGCTGGAGGTCGTGGACGGAAAGCTCACGGGCCGGGTCACCGGGGACATCGTGGACCGGGCGGGCAAGGCCCGGCTGCTGCGGCGCTTCGCCGCCGAGGCGGGGGTGCCGCTGGCTCAGACGGTGGCGATCGGTGACGGGGCCAACGACCTGGACATGCTGAACACGGCGGGGCTCGGGGTCGCGTTCAACGCGAAGCCGGTGGTCCGCGAGGCCGCGCACACGGCGGTGAACGTGCCGTTCCTGGACACCGTGCTCTATCTGCTCGGCGTCACCCGCGAGGAGGTCGAGGCGGCCGACGGCCTCGTGGAGTAGGTTCCTCCGCTCCTGAGGGAAGGGCCCCGGCACCCACCGCGAGGTGCGCGCCGGGGCCCTTCCCGTACGGGCCGCGGGTCAGTCGTTGGGGGTCCAGTACTCGGCGAGCCGGCCGACGCCGTGCTCGACGCTCTTCCAGGAGCCGGTGAACCCGACCACGGCGAAGGCGGCGGTCGGGAAGCCGCCGCGCGCCATCCGGGAGAGCGCGTCGCCCTCGCCGCTGCCGGAGAGGGCGTCGGCGAGCGCGTGCATGCCGGGGTTGTGGCCGATGACGAGCAGGTCGGCGACCTCGTCCGGGGTCTCGTTGACCAGGGTGATCAGCTCGCCGAGGGAGGCGTCGTAGAGCCGCTCCTCGTACACGGTCCGCGGGCGCTCGGGCATCTCGTGCACGGCCAGTTTCCACGTTTCACGCGTTCTGACGGCGGTCGAGCAGAGGGCCAGGTCGAAGACGATCCCGGAATCGGCGAGCTTGCGGCCCGCGATGGGGGCCTCCATGCGGCCGCGCTCGGCCAGCGGCCGCTCGTGGTCGGACTCCTGCGACCATTCCGCCTTGGCATGCCTGAGAAGGACGATCCTGCGAGATGTATCGGCGCTCATACACTTCAGCTTCGCATGAAACGCGCCAGGCGGCGCAGGGTGTTGGAGGCTTCGTGCCCCCGGGTCCGGAGGTCAGCGGGTCAGCAGCTCCACGACGTGCCGCAGCACCTGGCCGGCCGCCGATTCGCCGGTGGCGGCCTGCGCCTGGCCCGGTCCGGCGATCAGCAGCAGGAGCGCGGCGAAGGCGACGGCGGGCAGCGCGATGGCCCACCACGGCAGCCGTACGTCGACGCCGCTCGGCTCCGGACGGGTGGTGTGCGTACGGGCCGGCATGTCCGCCTCCGTGGGTGGTCGGTTCTGATACTCAGAACTTACGGAAACGGGGGCGCCGCTCCCATCCGGTGACCCACCCAGTTCACCCTGACCCTGGCCCCCTAGGGGATGGTGGTGCTAGCACCACCCCGGCGGGGGCGGGGTGTCACGGGGAGGCGATGGCGGCGATCACGCCGACGACGACCGTGATCAGCAGCATGGCTCCGAAGACGAGGAGCAGCTTCTTCTGACCGTTCTGGGGATTCGGATCGAGCACAGGTGACATGGCCCCAGTCTCGCATCTCAGGATTCGTCCTCGATCGTCCGGTCCCGGCCGGCCAGGACGCCCATGGCCATCTGCGGCACCATCAGGGCGGCCATCAGCGCGATCGGCACGCCCCAGCCGCCGCTGTGCTGGTAGAGCACGCCGACCAGGAGCGGTCCGGGGATCGAGATCAGGTAGCCGGTGGACTGGGCGAACGCGGAGAGCCGGACCACTCCGGCGCCGCTGCGGGCCCGCATACCGATCATCGTGAGGGCGAGCGGGAACGCGCAGTTCGAGATGCCCAGGAGCAGCGCCCAGGCCCAGGCACCGCCGGAGGGGGCCAGGTAGAGGCCCGCGTAGCCGGTGAGGCCACAGGCTCCGAGGAAGACGACGATCGGGCCCTGGGTGCGCATCCGGGCGGCGACGCGCGGGATCACGAAGGCGAGCGGGACGCCCATGGCCATGGTCACCGCGAGCAGAACGCCCGCCGTACCGGCCGAGACCCCGGCGTCCCGGAAGATCTGCGGCATCCAGCCCATGGTGATGTACGCCGCGGTGGCCTGGAGGCCGAAGAAGCAGGCGAGGGCCCAGGCGGTCCGGCTGCGGGTGATCCGGAGCTCCGGGGTCTGCGGCCGCGCGGCGGCGGGGCCGGCCGGGACCGGCTCGTGGGCGGTGGTCCGGTCCCGCAGCAGCGGGATCCAGGGCACGATCGCGGCGGCGGCCAGGAAGGCCCAGACACCGAGTCCGGCCTTCCAGCTGCCGCCCATCGCGTCGGTCAGGGGCACGGTCACGGCGGCGGCGAGCGAGGTGCCGAGGGCCAGGGCCATGGAGTAGAGCCCGGTCATGGAGCCGACGCGGTCGGGGAACCAGCGCTTGACGATCACCGGCATCAGGACGTTGCTGACGGCGATGCCCATGAGGGCCAGGGCGCTGGCGGCCAGGAAGCCCGCGGTGCCGCCGACCAGGGGCCGGATCACCAGGCCCGCCGTGATGGCGACCATGCCCGCGCAGACCACCGCACCGGGGCCGAACCGGCGGGCGAGGCGCGGTGCCATGACACCGAAGACCGCGAAGCACAGCGGGGGCACGGAGGTGAGGACCCCGGCGACGCTGCCGCTCATGTGCAGCCCGTCCCGGACCTCTTCGAGGAGGGCGCCGAGGCTGGTGATGGCGGGGCGGAGGTTGAGCGCGGTGAGGACGAGCCCGATCGCGACCAGGCGCAGCGTCCACGGCGAGGGGCCGGTCCGCGGTGCGGGGGCGTCGGCGCGGGTGGCTGCCGGGGCGCCGGGACTCAGGGTCCCGGTCGCGGTCTGGGGAGTCGTCTCTTCGTCACGCATGAGGCCATCATAGAATCATGGGATGATTGGTTGTCCATTCCGTCCGTCCATCGGACCCTGAGAGGATCGGGCCCATGAGAAGTTGCGACCGAGGAGCACCATGGCGCTGACGTCCCCGAGGCGTTCGGCTCTCGCCGACCAGGTGATTGCCCAGCTGAGGAACCAGATCACCACGGGCGAGTGGCCGGTGGGCTCCCGCATCCCGACCGAGCCCGAGCTGGTCGAGCAGCTGGGGGTGGCCCGCAACACGGTCCGGGAGGCGGTCCGGGCGCTCGCGCACAACGGGCTGCTGGACATCCGGCAGGGCTCGGGTACCTATGTGGTCGCCACCAGCGAGCTGGCCGGGGTGATGCACCGCCGGTTCGCCTCGGCGGACCCGCGCCACATCGCGGAGCTCCGGTCGACCCTGGAGTCCTCGGCGGCGCGGCTGGCCGCGGTCCGGCGCACCGAGCGGGACCTGAAGCAGCTGGACGCGCTGATGCGGCGGCGCGAGGAGACCTGGGCGGCCGGTGACGCCGAGGCGTTCGTGGCCGCCGACGCGACGCTGCACCTGGCCGTGGTGGCCGCTTCCCACAACGACGTGCTGACCGGGCTCTACGCGGACCTGGGCGACCTGCTGCGGGACTACCTGCGCGGCGACGTCGGCCAGGAGCTGCGGCCGGAGAACCACATGGACCACAGCCGCCTGGTGGAGGCGATCCGGGCGGGCGACGCGGAGACGGCGGCGACGGAGGCGGCGGGCCACGCGTTCAACTGCCTGGCGGACCGGGTCTAGGCTTTCGGCGCCGTGCTGTGGGTGACCCAGGCGGAGGCGACTTCCTTCCAGCAGCGGTCGGCCAGGCGCACGGTGCGCCCCGGTCCGACCGTCACCGGCCTGGAGTCCGCGTCCACGTCCCACCAGCGGGCGCACTCGGTGTGCAGCTGGACGCGGTCGGACGAGGGGTACGGGTTGTGGCAGTAGGCGACGACCCGGGAGCCCTCGACGGTCGTACGGCACTCGGAGCCGGCGGGTTCGGGGCTGGGCGCGGGCGGCGCGGCCGCACCGGCGGCGGCTCCGACGTGCCCGGCGGCGTACAGGCCGGCCGGGACGAGCAGCGCGGCGACGACCGCGCCGGAGGCCAGCAGGGAACGGGTTCGGTGAGGTGTGCGACGCACAGCGGCCTCCTCCCCACGCCTGACCGGAAGTCCGGTTCCTCCACATTCTGCGGTGGATCGTCCGGCTTTTCGACCTGAGCGCCGCCGAGGCGTACCGGACGCGGAAACGCCCGCGCACCGCCTCCGGGATTCCGGGGACGGTGCGCGGGCGGAGCGTACGGCCCGAGGTCAGGCGCCCATCATGTGCACGCCGCTGTCGACGTGGATGATCTCGCCGGTGGTCCGCGGGAAGAAGTCCGAGAGCAGCGCGACGATGCCGCGGCCGGCCGGCTCCGGGTCCTTCATGTCCCAGGCCAGCGGCGCGCGGGTGTTCCACACGTCGGCGAGCCCGTCGAAGCCCGGGATGGACTTGGCGGCCATGGAGCCCAGCGGTCCGGCCGAGATCAGGTTGCAGCGGATGCCGTCCGGGCCCAGGTCACGGGCCAGGTAGCGGGAGGTGGCCTCCAGGGCGGCCTTGGCCGGGCCCATCCAGTCGTACTGCGGCCAGGCGAACTGCGCGTCGAAGGTGAGGCCGACGATCGAGCCGCCCTCGCTCATCAGCGGCTTGCACGCCATGGCGAGCGACTTCAGCGAGAACGCCGAGACGTGCATCGCCGTGGAGACCGACTCGAACGGGGTGTTGAGGAAGTTGCCGCCGAGCGCGTCCTGCGGCGCGAAGCCGATGGAGTGCACCACGCCGTCCAGCGAGCCCAGCTCGTCGCGGACCAGGCCGGCGAGGCGGTCCAGGTGCTCCTGGTTGGTCACGTCCAGCTCGATGACCTTGGCGGGCTTGGGGAGCTTCTTGGCGATGCGCTCGGTCAGCGTGGGCCGCGGGAACGCGGTCAGGATGACCTCCGCGCCCTGCTCCTGCGCCACCTTGGCGGCGTGGAACGCGATGGACGACTCCATCAGCACACCCGTGATGAGGATGCGCTTGCCGTCGAGAATTCCGCTCATGGTGATCAGTGACCCATGCCCAATCCGCCGTCAACGGGGATGACGGCTCCAGTGATGTACGACGCGTCGTCGGAGGCGAGGAAGCGCACCGCGGCGGCGATCTCCTCGGGCTGCGCGTAACGCGCGAGCGGCACCTGGGCCACGATGCCCTTGCGCTGCTCCTCGGTGAGCACCTGTGTCATGTCGGTGTCCACGAAGCCGGGCGCGACGACGTTGAAAGTGATGTTCCGCGAGCCGAGCTCGCGCGCCAGGGACCGGGCGAATCCGACCAGACCGGCCTTGGACGCGGCGTAGTTGGCCTGGCCGGCCGAGCCGAGGAGGCCGACGACCGAGGAGATCAGGACGACGCGGCCCCTCTTGGCGCGCAGCATGCCGCGGTTGGCGCGCTTGACGACCCGGAAGGTGCCGGTGAGGTTGGTGTCGAGTACGGACGTGAAGTCCTCCTCGGACATACGCATCAGCAACTGGTCCTTGGTGATACCGGCGTTGGCGACCAGCACCTCCACGTTGCCGTGCTTCTCCTCGATCTCCTTGTAGCCCTGCTCCACCTGCTCGGGGTCCGTGATGTCGCAACGGACCGCGAGAACACCGGCTTCGGTGAGCTCGGCGGGCGGCTCGCCGGAACGATAGGTGATCGCGACCTTGTCGCCGTTGTCGGCGAAAGCGCGGGCGATGGCGAGGCCGATGCCCCGGTTTCCTCCGGTGACGAGAACCGAGCGGCTCAACGGATCACCCTTTCGTTAGCGGTCTGGTACCTCGGAAACCTATCGGTACCGTCCGCGCGGCGGGGAATCGGCCCCTGACAGCGCCTCCGGCCGGGCACTGTCGGGTTCCTACAGTCCGGGGTCCGGGCCGGCCCGGGGAAATCGTCCGTGACGGGACGCGGGCCGTGCTTCACTGCCTCGTAAACGATCCGAGGGTATGTGACCGCGAAGGAGAGCCCGCCCGTGCCCCATGAGGTAGATCAGTCGTTCCTGGCGCTTCCGCTACGGGCCCTCGCCGACGCGGCGCTCGCCCGGGCGCGGGCGCTCGGGGCGGCGCACGCCGACTTCCGGTTCGAGCGGGTGCGCAGTGCCACCTGGCGGCTGCGGGACGCCCGGCCCGCCGGGGGCTCCGACACCACCGACCTCGGTTACGCGGTCCGCGTCGTGCACGGCGGTGCCTGGGGGTTCGCCTCGGGCGTCGATCTGACGATGGACGCGGCGGCCCGGGTGGCCTCGCAGGCCGTCGCGATGGCGAAGCTGTCGGCCAAGGTGATCGCGGCGGCGGGCTCCGACGAGAGGGTGGAGCTGGCGGACGAGCCCTCGCACGGGGAGCGGACCTGGGTCTCGGCGTACGAGGTCGACCCCTTCGACGTACCGGCCGGGGAGAAGGCCGGGCTGCTCGCCGAGTGGAGCGCGCGGCTGCTGGCGGCCGAGGGCGTGGCGCATGTGGACGCCTCGCTGATGACCGTGCACGAGAACAAGTTCTACGCGGACACGGCGGGCACGGTCACCACGCAGCAGCGGGTCCGGCTGCACCCCGAGTTCACGGCCGTGGCGGTGGACTCCGCGACCGGCGAGTTCGACTCGATGCGCACCATCGCGCCGCCGGTGGGGCGTGGCTGGGAGTACCTGACCGGGACGGGCTGGGACTGGGCCGGTGAGCTGGAGCGCATCCCCGGGCTGCTGGCCGAGAAGATGCGGGCGCCGAGCGTGGAGGCGGGGACGTACGACCTCGTCGTGGACCCGTCGAACCTGTGGCTGACCATCCACGAGTCGATCGGCCACGCCACGGAGCTGGACCGGGCGCTGGGTTACGAGGCGGCCTACGCGGGAACGTCGTTCGCCACGTTCGACCAGCTGGGGAAGCTGGCGTACGGCTCGCCCGTGATGAACGTGACGGGCGACCGCACCGCCGAGCACGGGCTCGCGACGATCGGCTACGACGACGAGGGCGTCGAGGCGCAGTCCTGGGACCTGGTGAAGGACGGGACGCTGGTGGGCTACCAGACGGACCGCCGCATCGCGAAGCTCACCGGCTTGGGCCGGTCCAACGGGTGCGCCTACGCGGACTCCCCCGGCCATGTCCCCGTACAGCGCATGGCGAACGTGTCGTTGCGGCCGGACCCGGGCGGGCTCTCCACGGAGGATCTGATCGGCGGGGTGGAGCGCGGGATCTACGTGGTCGGGGACCGGTCGTGGTCCATCGACATGCAGCGGTACAACTTCCAGTTCACCGGGCAGCGGTTCTTCCGCATCGAGAACGGCCGGCTGGCCGGGCAGCTCCGCGATGTGGCGTACCAGGCCACGACGACGGAATTCTGGGGCTCGATGGAGAAGGTCGGCGGCCCGCAGACGTACGTACTGGGCGGCGCGTTCAACTGCGGCAAGGCCCAGCCGGGCCAGGTCGCGGCGGTCTCGCACGGCTGCCCCTCCGCCCTCTTCCGGGGCGTGAACATTCTGAACACGACGCAGGAGGCCGGGCGATGAGCCGCGTCAGCAAGCCGTACGAGATCGTCGAGCGGGCGCTCGACCTGTCCACCGCCGACGGCTGTGTGGTCATCGCGGACGAGGATTCGTCGGCCAATCTCCGCTGGGCCGGCAACGCGCTGACCACGAACGGGGTCACCCGGGGCCGGACCCTGACCGTCGTCGCCACGGTCGACGGCGCCGAGGGCACCGCCTCCGGTGTGGTGTCCCGGTCCGCCGTCACCACCGACGACCTGGCGTCGCTGGTCCGGGCCGCCGAGGCCGCCGCCCGCTCCGCCGGACCGGCCGAGGACGCCCAGCCGCTGGTCACCGCGGTGCCCGAGTCGCCCGATTTCACGGACGCGCCCGCCGAGACGGACTCCGAGGTGTTCGCCGCGTTCGCGCCGGCCCTCGGGGACGCCTTCGCCCGGGCCCGGGCCGGGGGGCGCGAGCTGTACGGCTTCGCCCACCACCAGATGACCTCCACCTACCTGGGCACCTCCACGGGGCTGCGGCTGCGCCACGACCAGCCGACCGGCACGCTGGAGCTGAACGCCAAGTCGCCCGACCGCACCCGTTCCGCCTGGGCGGGCCGCTCCACGCGGGACTTCAAGGACGTCGACCCGGCCGGGATGGACGAGGAGCTGGCGCGGCGGCTCGGCTGGGCGGAGCGCCGGATCGAGCTGCCCGCCGGGCGGTACGAGACGCTGCTGCCGCCGACCGCGGTCGCCGACCTGCTGATCTACCAGCTCTGGTCGTCCACGGCGCGGGACGCGGCGGAGGGCCGGACGGTGTTCTCCAAGCCGGGCGGCGGTACCCGGCTCGGCGAGACGCTGTCCCCGCTGCCGCTGACCCTGCGCAGCGACCCGCACGCGCCGGGCCTGGAGTCGGCGCCCTTCGTCATCGCGCACTCCTCCGGGGACGGGGCCTCGGTCTTCGACAACGGGCTGCCGCTGGCCCGGACCGACTGGATCGCCGACGGCCGCCTGGAGCAGCTGACGACGACCCGGCACACCGCGGCCCTTACCGGGCTGCCGCTCGCCCCGGCGGTCGACAACCTCCTCCTGGAGGGCGGGGGCGAACGGTCGCTGGAGGAGATGGTCGCCGCCACGACCGGCCGCGCGCTGCTGCTGACCTGCCTCTGGTACATCCGCGAGGTGGACCCGGCCACGCTGCTGCTGACCGGGCTGACCCGGGACGGGGTCTATCTGGTGGAGGACGGCGAGGTGGTGGGCGAGGTGAACAACTTCCGGTTCAACGAGTCCCCCGTCGACCTGCTGTCCCGGGCCACCGAGGCGGGCCGCACCGAGAAGACGCTGCCGCGCGAGTGGGGCGACTGGTTCACCCGGGCCGCGATGCCCGCACTGCGCATCCCGGACTTCAACATGAGCTCGGTCAGCCGGGGCGTCTGACCCGCCTAGACTGACACGTAAAACGTATCGCTTTAAGGAGCACTGGAACCGTGACGGACATCGTCGACGAGCTGAAGTGGCGCGGGCTGTTCGCCCAGTCCACCGACGAGGACGCATTGCGCAAGGCTCTCGCGGACGGTCCCGTCACCTTCTATTGCGGCTACGACCCCACCGCGGCGAGCCTGCACGTCGGCCATCTGGTGCAGGTGCTCACGATGCGCCGGCTCCAGCAGGCCGGGCTGCGGCCGCTCGCCCTGGTGGGCGGGGCCACCGGCCAGATCGGTGACCCCCGGCCGACCGCCGAGCGCACGCTGAACGACCCGGAGACCATCGCGCGGTGGGTGGCCCGGCTGCGTTCGCAGATCGAGCCGTTCCTGTCCTTCGAGGGCGAGAACGCCGCGGTCATGGTGAACAACCTGGACTGGACCGCGGGCATGTCCGCGATCGAGTTCCTGCGGGACATCGGCAAGCACTTCCGGGTCAACAAGATGTTGACCAAGGAGTCCATCGCCCGCCGGCTGGAGTCCGACGAGGGCATCAGCTACACCGAGTTCAGCTACCAGCTGCTCCAGAGCATGGACTTCCTGGAGCTGTACCGCCGCTACGGCTGCACCCTCCAGCAGGGCGGCAGCGACCAGTGGGGCAACCTCACGGCCGGCCTGGACCTGATCCACCGCCTGGAGCCGGGCGCCGAGGTGCACGCGCTGGCGACGCCGCTGATGACGAAGGCGGACGGCACCAAGTTCGGCAAGTCGGAGGGCGGGGCCGTCTGGCTCGACGCGGAGATGACGACGCCGTACGCCTTCTACCAGTTCTGGCTGAACGTGGACGACCGGGACATCTCGCGTTACATGCGCATCCTGAGCTTCCGGACCCCGGCCGAGCTTGAGGAGCTGGAGAAGGTCACGGAGGAGCGCCCGCAGGCGCGGACGGCGCAGCGCGCGCTTGCCGAGGAGCTGACGACGCTCGTGCACGGGGCGGACCAGTGCGCGGCGGTCGTCGCCGCGTCGAAGGCCCTGTTCGGCCAGGGGGAGCTGGGCGAGCTGGACGAGGCGACGCTGGGCGCCGCACTGTCCGAGGTGCCGCACGCCCGGGTCACCGAGCTGGGCCCGCTGGTGGACCTGCTGGTGGAGGCCGGTCTGGCCCCGAGCAAGTCGGGGGCGCGGCGCACGGTCAAGGAGGGCGGCGCCTACGTGAACAACGTGAAGGCCGTCGACGGCGAGGCGGTCCCGGCCCGCGAGGAGCTGCTGCACGGGCGCTGGCTGGTGCTGCGCCGGGGCAAGAAGAACCTGGCGGCGATCGAGGTCACGGCCGGCTGAGCCGTACTCGTACCGCAGGACAGCGGCCGGGCGCGCGTGGTGCGTGCCCGGCCGCTGTCGTCGCTTCCGGCGGTTTCAGGTGCGCTGTCTGTTGCCGCGCAGCGAGGCGTACAGCATGTCGCCGACACCGACCACCACCACCGCGCCGATGAGCTGGAGCACATGGCGTGTCCAGTCGATGCCCTTGGTGTCATTGACGCCGATCCACGTGGCGACAGCATTTCCGAGGATGCTGCCGATCATGCCGCAGATGACCGTCAGCCAGAGGGGGATCTGCTGCTTGCCCGGCAGGATCGCCTTGGCGATCAGTCCGAGCACCAGGCCCACGATGATTGCCCACAACCAGCCCATGCTGCCTCCTTGAGCGACGCGGTGTCGCGCATGTCCCGCCCAGTCTCGGTGCAGTGGCGGTGCTCCGCACGTCGTGCGGGTCCGTGCGGGCCGGTGAGCGGAATGTACGCATACGGCGCGCCCCGGTCTCGTACGGGGAGAAGGCCGGGCGTAGCGTAGGAGCGGCCGGTCCGGGTCCGGGGAAGGTTGGTGGGGACGTGGTGCGCAAACAGGGTGGTGCGGAGGTCTTCCGGATCACGGGCGCCCGGCAGGGGCTCGCCGAGGACGTGCGCGGCAGACAGCGCCGCTATGTGATCTCGATGAGCGTGCGCACGGTGTCGGTGGTGGCCGCCGCGCTCCTGTGGAACGTGGAGCGGCACATCGCGTTCGTGGCCCTGGGCCTCGGGGTGCTGCTGCCGTACGTCGCCGTCGTCATCGCCAACGCGGGCCGCGAGACCAGCCCGGCGCTGCCGTCGACGTTCGTCCTGCCGCCCCAGTCGTACCCGGCTCTCGAAGCCGGTGCGGCGACGCCCTCACCGCAGTCCGGACGCGATTTCCGGTCTTCGGATGGGCCGGAGCACAACTGAGCCCAGGACGGGCCCAAGCTCAAGAAAAGCTCAGATCAATCATGAAGTTCCGGTGCACTGCGGCAGGGTGTGCGTGACATACTTTGTAGGCGCTCCGCATCCCCCGTCGGAGCGACGGACCGACGCCGGGCAGCTCCCCCCGTGGCTGCCCGGCGTCGCCTTTTGTGCCGCAGGGGGCGCGTCTTAGGGTTGGGTCCGTGAACTCCCCCGAATCCGCCGAGAATCCCGCCCCCGTGTGTTCGGCCAAGGGCTGCCGTGCCGACGCCGTCTGGGTGCTGGCCTGGAACAACCCGAAGCTGCACACGCCGGAGCGCCGCAAGACGTGGCTGGCCTGCGAGGAGCACCGGGAGCACCTGTCCTCGTTCCTCGGGGTGCGGGGCTTCCTCAAGGACGTGGTGACGCTGGCGGAGTGGGAGTCGCGCCCCGCGGCCCCGTGACCGGGCGGGGTCAGCCGCCGATCGCGGACATGGGGCGGTCGGGCTGGAGGAAGCTCGGGTCGTCGAGGCCGGACCCGGCCTTCTTGCCCCACATCGCCTGCTTCCAGACGCGGGCGATCTCCTCGTCGGGCGCGTCCGAGCGCAGGGCCCCGCGCAGGTCGGTCTCCTCGCGGGCGAACAGGCAGGTGCGGACCTGCCCGTCGGCGGTGAGCCGGGTGCGGTCGCAGGCCCGGCAGAAGGGGCGGGTGACGGACGCGATGACGCCGACCCGGTGCGGTCCGCCGTCGACGGTCCAGCGCTCGGCGGGGGCGGAGCCGCGCTCGCCGTCGTCCTCGGGGGTGAGGTCGAAGCGGGTGCGCAGCGAGTCGAGGATGTCGCCCGCGGTGATCATGCCGTCGCGCTTCCAGCCGTGCTGGGCGTCCAGCGGCATCTGCTCGATGAAGCGGAGCTCGTAGCCGTTGTCGACGGCCCAGGCGAGCAGGTCGGGGGCCTCGTCGTCGTTGAGCCCCGGCATCAGGACGGTGTTGACCTTGACAGGGGTGAGTCCGGCCTCGCGGGCGGCCTCCAGACCGGCGAGCACGTCGTGGTGGCGGTCGCGGCGGGTGAGGGTCTTGAACACCTCGGGCCGCAGGGTGTCGAGCGAGACGTTGACCCGGTCGAGTCCGGCGTCCCTGAGGGCGGCGGCGGTCCGCTTCAGCCCGATGCCGTTGGTGGTGAGGGACATCCTCGGGCGGGGGTCCAGTTCGGCGCAGCGCTGGACGATGGAGACGAGGCCGGGGCGCAGCAGGGGTTCGCCGCCGGTGAAGCGGACCTCGGTGACGCCGAGGGTGGTGACGGCGATGCGGACCAGCCGGACGATTTCGTCGTCGGTGAGCAGGTCGGGCTTGCCCAGCCACTGCAGGCCCTCCTCGGGCATGCAGTACGTGCAGCGCAGGTTGCACCGGTCGGTGAGCGAGACGCGCAGGTCGGTGGCGACCCGGCCGTAGGTGTCGATGAGCATGGTGGGCCCCCTCCCCCGGTGACTTCCCGGTCGCGGTATCTGACTCCTTCGAGCCTACGCGAGAGCGGTGGAGGCGGCGGGGCCCGTTTGGCACGAGGTGCGGCGAGGCCGCGTCGTAGGACTCTACGACGCGGCCTCGTACGGACGTGCTCAGTGGGCTCCGATGCCGGTGAGGGACTTGACCTCCAGTTCGGCGTACTTGCCCTTGTCCGGCTCCTCCTTGGACAGGAGCGAGCCGATCCAGCCGAGCAGGAAGCCGAGCGGGATGGAGATCAGGCCGGGGTTCTCCAGCGGGAACCAGGCGAAGTCGACGCCCTTGAACATCGAGGACTTCTCGTTGCCGGAGACGACCGGCGAGAACAGCACCAGGATCACGGAGGAGGCCAGGCCGCCGTAGATCGACCACAGGGCGCCCTGGGTGGTGAAGCGCTTCCAGAACAGGCTGTAGAGGATCGTCGGCAGGTTGGCGGAGGCGGCGACGGCGAAGGCCAGGGCGACGAGTCCGGCGACGTTCATGTCGCGGGCGAAGACGCCGAGGACGATCGCGGCGGCGCCGATGAAGACGGTGGACCAGCGGGCGGCCCTCATCTCCTCCTGCTCGGTGGCCTGCCCCTTGCGGATGACGTTGGCGTAGATGTCGTGCGCGAAGGAGGACGAGGAGGCGAGGGTCAGACCGGCGACGACGGCGAGGATGGTGGCGAAGGCGACGGCGGAGATGACGGCGAGCATGATCGCGCCGCCGGTGGTGCCGACGCCTCCGAGGTATTCGGCGAGCTGCGGGGCGGCGGTGTTGCCGGGGGCCGCGATGTTCTTCGGGCCGATCAGCGCGGCGGCGCCGAAGCCCAGGGCGATGGTCATCAGGTAGAAGGCGCCGATGATGCCGATGGCCCAGTTGACGGACTTACGGGCGGCCTTGGCGGTGGGCACCGTGTAGAAGCGGATCAGGATGTGCGGGAGGCCGGCGGTGCCGAGGACCAGGGCGAGGCCGAGGGAGAGGAAGTCCAGCTTCGAGGTGCCGGTGGCGCCGTACTTCAGCCCGGGCTCCAGGAAGGCGGAGCCGTGGCCGCTCTTCTCGGCGGCGGTGCCCAGCAGGTCCGAGACGTTGAAGTCGAACTTCCACAGGACCATGAGGGTCATCAGGAGGGCGCCGGCGATGAGCAGGACCGCCTTGACCATCTGGACCCAGGTGGTGCCCTTCATGCCGCCGATGGTGACGTAGACGATCATCAGTACGCCGACCAGCGCAACGATGAGGATCTTTCCGCCGTCGCTGCTGATGCCGAGGAGCAGGGTGACCAGTGCTCCGGCGCCCGCCATCTGCGCCAGCAGGTAGAAGATCGACACGATGATGGTGGAGACGCCCGCCGCGGTGCGCACCGGGCGCTGGCGCATCCGGTAGGCGAGGACGTCGCCCATGGTGTAACGGCCCGAGTTGCGCAGGGGTTCGGCGACGAGCAGGAGCGCGACCAGCCAGGCGACGAGGAAGCCGATGGAGTAGAGGAAGCCGTCGTAGCCGAAGAGGGCGATGGCGCCCGCGATGCCGAGGAAGGACGCGGCGGACATGTAGTCGCCGGAGACCGCGAGTCCGTTCTGGAAGGCGGTGAACTGCCGCCCGCCCGCGTAGAAGTCGGAGGCACTGCGGGTCTGGCGGCCGGCCCAGACGGTGATGCCGAGGGTGGCGGCGACGAAGACCGCGAACAGCGTGATGATGAGCGGCCGGTGCTCGCTGGTGGACGAGGCGGCGAGGGTCACGGCGGTGTGGGAGTGGTACGCGGCGCTCATGCGTCGGCCTCCATGCGGTGCTTGATGGCCTCGGCCTTCGGGTCCAGCTTCGCGTTGGCGTGCCGCGAGTAGAACCAGGCGATGAGGAAGGTGGTGAGGAACTGGGCGAGGCCGAAGACGAAGGCCACGTTGATGTTGCTGAACACCTTGGTGCCCATGAAGCCGCCCGCGTAGTTGGAGAGCAGCACGTACAGCAGGTACCAGAGGACGAAGGCGACGGTCAGCGGGAAGGCGAACGAGCGGTAGGAGCGGCGCAGTTCGCCGAACTCCGCGCCGCCCTGCTCCGCGATGAACGCCTCGGTCGTGGGCTGGGCGGGGGTCTTCTCGGTACTGCCCTCGGGCGGCGGTGCATCGGTAGCCACGGATTCTCCTCGCGACGCGGGTGCGGTGGTGGGGACGGTCGGTTGCATGGGGACCTCGGGTTCGGGGGTGGTGATGCGCTTCCCCTGACAACGGCACGCAACGCGCGGCGAAGCGGTTCACTTCGGTTCGCGCCTTCTCTCCATCACCCCTTCGGGGGGTCCGATGTGCACGTGTTCGTGCGAATCGATTGATGTGCCGGGATGATCGGCGCTAGCTTCACTGGTCATGTACGCGACCGGACACGCCCCGTGTCCGGTCGGCTGACACGGATGAAGTGGAGACCCCATGGCTCATCTGGGATCCGGACGGACGCGCGCACTGACGCTGCCCGTCGGATTGGCCCTCACCGCCTCGCTCGGCTTCCTGCCGGCGGGGGTCGCCTCCGCCGCCCCGGCGGGGCACGGTGCCCCCGCGGCGGCGGTGCCGGCGGACGGACCCGAACTGTCGTACGTGGTCAACACCCAGGGCGGTCCGGGCACCGTCAAGCAGGTGCGCAAGGCGATAGAACGGGCCGGCGGCACGGTGGTGATCGCCTACGACCGGATCGGCGTCATCGTCGTCCACTCGAAGAACCCGGACTTCGCGAAGACGGTCCGGGAGGTCAGGGGCGTCCAGTCGGCCGGTGCCACGCGCACCAACCCGATCGTGCCCCAGGCCACCAAGGACATCGGGGTCGAGCAGCCCCTGACGGCCGCGCAGGAGAAGGCCGCGGCGGCGGAGGCGACGGCGGACCAGGACCCGATGGAGCCGTTGCAGTGGGCCCTGCCGGCGATCAAGGCGGACCAGGCGCACAAGAAGTCGCTGGGCAGCTCGAAGGTGACGGTCGCGGTCATCGACACCGGGGTGGACGACACCCACCCCGACCTCGCGCCCAACTTCGACCGCGCGGCCTCCGCGAACTGCGTGTCGGGCGCCCCGGACACGACGGACGGCGCCTGGCGCCCGAAGCCCGGCGAGAGCGACCACGGCACCCATGTCGCCGGCACCATCGCGGCGGCCAAGAACGGCATCGGCGTGACGGGTGTGGCGCCGGGCGTGAAGGTGTCCGGGATCAAGGTCGCCAACCCGGACGGCTTCTTCTACACCGAGTCCGTCGTCTGCGGCTTCGTCTGGGCGGCCGAGCACGGGGTGGACGTCACGAACAACAGCTATTACACCGACCCGTGGATGTACAACTGCAAGAACGACCCGGACCAGGGCGCCCTGGTCGAGGCCGTGTACCGGGCCTCCCGGTACGCCGAGCTGAAGGGCGCGGTCAACGTCGCGGCCGCCGGGAACTCCGCCGAGGACCTGGCGGCGGACTCCATCGAGGACACGACCAGCCCGAACGACACCACCCCGGGCGGCCGGACCGTCGACCCGCGCCAGTGCCTGGACATCCCGACGATGCTGCCCGGCGTCGTCACGGTCTCGGCGACGGGCGCGAAGGGCCTGAAGGCGTCGTACTCGAACTACGGGAACGGGGTCATCGACGTGGCCGCCCCCGGCGGGGACTCGACGATCTACCAGACCCCCGAGCCCCCGGCGACGAGCGGCCTCATCCTCTCGACGCTGCCGGGCGGCAAGTACGGCTACAAGGCCGGTACGTCGATGGCGTCCCCGCACGTCGCCGGCGTCGTGGCCCTGATCAAGTCGAAGCACCCGTACGCGACGCCCGCCGCGGTCAAGGCGCTGCTGGCGCTGGAGGCGGACGCGAAGGCGTGCGACGAGCCGTACGACATCGACGGTGACGGCACGGCCGACGCGGTCTGCGAAGGCGGCAAGAACCGCAACGGCTTCTACGGGGCCGGTGTGGTCGACGCGCTGGACGCCGTGCGCTGGTGAACCCGGGGTCCGGGGGCCGGTGCGTCACGGCCCCCGGACCGCCGGATCACCGGCGATTCACGGCGTGATGAGGACCTTGAGCGCCGTGCGCCCGTCCATCGCCTTGTAGCCGGCCGGTACGCCGTCGAGCCCGACGGACAGGTCGAAGACGGGCGAGGGGTCGATGGTGCCGTCCAGCACGTCGGGCAGCAGCTCCGGGATGTACGTGCGCACGGGGGCGACGCCGCCGCGCAGCGCGATGTTCCGGTCGAACATGTCGCCGAGGTCGAGCCCGGTGCCGCTGCCGTGCGGGACGCCCACGTAGCCGATCGCCCCGCCGTCCCGGGTGATGCCGACGGCGGTGCGCATCGACTGCTCGGTGCCCACGGCCTCGATCACGCAGTGCGCGCCCTCGCCGCCGAGCAGCTCCCGTACGGCCGCGACCGCCGCGTCGCCGCGCTCGGCGACGACGTCGGTGGCGCCGAAGTCACGGGCGATGTCCGTGCGCGCCGCGTGCCGGCCGAGCGCGATGATCCGCTCCGCGCCGAGGCGCTTGGCGGCCAGCACGCCGCACAGCCCGACGGCCCCGTCCCCGACGACGGCGACGGTCGATCCGGCCCGTACGCCCGCGCCGACCGCCGCGTGGTGGCCGGTGCCGAGCACGTCGGACAGGGCCAGCAGCCCGGTGAGCAGCCGGTCGTCGGAGGCCGCGGCGGCGGGCAGGGCGACCAGGGTGCCGTCGGCGAAGGGCACGCGGACGGCCTCGCCCTGCCCGCCGTCGGAGCCGACCGAGCCCCAGAAGCCGCCTTGCGGGCAGGAGGTGGTCAGGCCCTCGGCGCAGTACGCGCAGGTGCCGTCGGACCAGACGAACGGGGCGACGACCAGGTCCCCGGCGGAGAACCCGCGCACCTCGGACCCGGCCTCCTCCACGATGCCCAGGAACTCGTGGCCGATGCGCTGACCGGGCTGCCGGGCGGACTCCCCCCGGTAGGCCCACAGGTCGCTGCCGCAGATGCAGGCCCGCAGGACCCTCAGCACCACGTCGGTGGGCTGCTGGATGACCGGGTCGGGCACCTCCTCCACGCGGATGTCGTGGGGGGCGTGGATGACGGTGGCGCGCATGCGTGGGGGTCCTTGCTGATCTCAGATGCTGATACTCCCTTCACGGTACGCCCCCGGGCCGGCTTTCTCCCGGGCCGGGGCCAGTACCCCCAGGGTGAGCAGGAGCTGCGCGGCGGCATAGGTGAGCATCACCCAGAAGCCGGGGGCCGGGGGCTGCGGCCGGTCCGCGATGCCGGTGGCGATCAGCGCGTCGGAGAGGAGGAAGAGGGCCCCGCCGGTGGCCGCGTACCGGCCGAGGACGCCGGAGCGGTACGCCATGGCGGTCAGCAGCAGGCTGTAGCCGGCCATCGGAATCCGCAGCCCGCCCGGCAGCCCGTCCCAGAGCAGGACGAGGAACGCGGTGAGCACGACGGCGTACGCGAGCGCCGGGAGCAGCGCCCCGCGCGCCCGGCCGAACAGCACCAGGTAGCAGACGTGCCCGGCGGCGAACCCGGCCATCCCGACGAGGAACGCGAGGTCGGAGTCGGCCAGCAGGAACACATCGCCCGCCCAGCCGCACAGCAGCGCCGCGATCAGCAGCCGGGGCCCTCGCCGGGCGAGGGCGTACCCGGCGAGCAGCGGCATCAGGAGCGGCTTGGCGCCGAGGTGGAGCCAGCCGGGTCCGGTGAGTACGCCGACGAGGTCGACGGCGCACGCGACGAGGAAGGCGATCAGCAGGGGCCGGGCGTACCGCTCGTTCATGCGGTGCCCTCCGGGGCGGGAGCGGCGACGGGGGCGGCGGCCGGGGCGGTACGGGCCGCGGCCGGCTGCCAGCCCGGGCCGCGGAAGATCCGCCCGGCCCGCTCGCCCCAGCCGCTCGCGGCGCGGACGTCGCGGGCGATGGCGGCGTACTCGTGGGTGGCGACGCGCAGCGGGTTGTACGTGCGGATGTTCTTGGTGAGTCCGTAGACCGGCCGCACCGTCTCCTGGGCGAACGAGCCGAACCAGCGGTCCCACACGATGAGGATGCCGCCGAAGTTGCGGTCGAGGTAGCCGCCCTGCGAGGCGTGGTGCACCCGGTGGTGGGAGGGCGTGTTGAGCACGTACTCGAAGGGCCGGGGCAGCTTGTCGATCCGCTCGGTGTGCACCCAGAACTGGTAGACGAGGTTGGCCGACGAGCAGAACGCGAGTGCCGCCGGGTGCACCCCGCACGCGATGAGCGGCAGATAGAACGGCCAGGAGGTCAGCGAGGTCCAGGGCTGGCGCAGCGCGGTGGAGAGGTTGAACTTCTCGCTGGAGTGGTGGACCACGTGGCAGGCCCACAGGATGCGGATGACGTGGTGGCCGCGGTGGGACCAGTAGTAGAAGAAGTCCTGCGCGAGCAGCATCAGCAGGACCGTCCACCACAGGACCGGGACGCGCAGCGGCGTCAGCTCGTACACCGCGGTGTAGAGGGCGACGATGGGCACTTTCCACAGCAGGTCGAAGACCAGGCTGCCCAGCCCCATGGTGATGCTGGTGGCGGCGTCCTTCGCCTCGTACCCGGCGGCGTCCTCGTCGGGATGGAAGTGGTGCAGCGCCATCTCCAGGACGGTGAGCAGGACGAAGGCCGGTATGGACCAGAGCACTACATCGGGCAGGTTCGTCGGCATGCCTGCACGGTAGGGCCGGGGTCGGCCGGGGACCAGATGTTGTTACCAACAAGTATGTGAGACCGGCTGTCAGCACTCTTTGGCACCTTCCGACAGGGAGGCGACGTACGATCGCTCAACCGGCGTGACTTGGGGGAGGAACTACCGTGCAGGGACTGGAAGTTGCGTTGCTGAGGCTGGCGACGACGGTGATCGGCACGGTGACCAGGTCACTGCTGGCGCCGAAGCCCGGCGCCGGCCTCGTCCCCGACCCGGTCCGCCCGCTCCCCCGCCCCGCGAAGCCGGACCGGCTGGCGAAGGTGCTGGGGGGACGCCTGGCGGAGGCGTACGCGGATCTCCCCGGTCACGAGCGCCTGGCCGCCGTGGACGCGGTACGGGACGCGTTCGCGGCCGGGGACGGGGTGACGGCGGACCGGCTGTTCGCCGTGGGCCTCGACCCGGAACGGCTCGCGGCGACGCTCCCGGCGCCGGACCCGGGGCTCTCCGAGCGGGCGAGGAGCCTGTACGGGGAGCTGCTGGACCGGTGCTGCGCGCATCTGATCGAGCAACTGACCGCCGAGCCCTCGTTCCTGGCGCGTGCCGCCGTGGAACAGACCCGCGCCACGGAGCACACCCGGGAACTGGTGGAGGACGTACGCCGACGGCTCGGCCCGGCGCCGGACGCCGCCGCCCTGGACTTCGAGGGGCGTTACGCGCGGTTCGTCGCGCAGGCGCACAGCCGGATGGAGCTGTTCGGGCTCACGCTGGGCCGCTCGGCCGGCGACTGGCCGCTGGAGACGGCCTACATCAGCCTGGCGGTGAGCTCCCAGGACAGCGTGCCGGAGTGGTGGGAGGCCGGGGGTCCGGAGCGGGTGACGGTCAAGGTGGAGCAGTGCCTCGCGGGGAGCGAGCGGCTGCTGCTGCGGGGGCCGGCCGGGTCCGGCAAGAGCACCCTGGTGCAGTGGCTCGCGGTGAACGCCGCCCGGCAGTCCTTCGGCGGCGAGCTGGCGGACTGGAACCGCTGCGTACCGTTCGTCCTGCGCCTGCGCGCGTTCACCTCGGACGACCGGCTGCCGGGCCCGGAGGACTTCCTGCGCGCGGCGGGCGTCCCGCTGCACGGCTCGGCGCCCGCGGGCTGGGCGGACCGGCTGCTGTCGGAGGGGCGCGGCCTCGTCCTGGTGGACGGGGTGGACGAGGTCCCGGCACGGCTGCGGCAGCGCACGGAGCGGTGGCTGAAGGACCTCATCACCGCGTATCCCCGCTCCCGGTACGTGGTGACGACCCGGCCCTCAGCGGTCCCGGAGAGCTGGCTGTCCGGCTCCGGCTTCGAGGCGCACTCGCTGCTGCCGATGCGGGGGAAGGACATCCGCGCCTTCATCGAGCACTGGCACCGGGCCGCCCGCCTGGAGTGCGCGTCCGACGAGGAGCGCGACCGGCTCGACACGTACGAGGAGGCGCTGCGGCACGCCGTGGTCACCCGGCGCGATCTGGGCAGGCTGGCCACCAACCCGCTGATGTGCGCCCTGCTGTGCGCGCTCAACCGCGACCGGCGCATGCAGCTGCCGAGGGCCCGGAAGGAGTTGTACGACGCCGCGCTGGACATGCTCCTCGTGCGCCGCGACACGGAACGCGAGATCACCGGCGTCGAGGGCGTCGACCTGACCCGCGAGGAGCAGACCGCGCTGCTGCAACGGCTGGCGTACTGGCTGATCCGCAACGGCCTGGCGGAGGCGGACCGGGGCGAGGCCCTCGATCTGGTGACCGAGTGGCTGACGGCGATGTCCCAGATCCGGGCGACCCCGGAGGACGTCTTCTCCCACCTCCTCATCAGGAGCGGCCTGCTCCGCGAACCCGCGCCGGGGGCGGTCGGGTTCGTGCACCGCACGTTCCAGGACTACCTGGGTGCCAAGGCCGCGGTGGAGGCCCGCGACCTGGGCGTCCTGGTCAAGAACGCGCACGACGACCAGTGGCACGACGTGATCCAGATGGCGGTGGGCCACGCCCGGCCGGACGAACGGGAGCGGCTGCTGCGGCAGTTGCTGCGGCGCGCGGACCGAGCGCCCCGGCACCGTCACCGCCTGGTCCTGCTGGCTGCGGCGAGCGCGGAGCACGCCCCGGAGCTGGGGCCCGCGTTGCGGGCCGACATCCGCGACCGGACGGAGGCGCTGCTGCCGCCCCGCAGCCGCGAGGAGGCGGAGGCGCTGGCGGCTGTCGGGGAGCTGGTGTTGGAGCTGCTGCCGGGGCCGGACGAGGTGGAGAGCGAGTATGCCGCGGGGTACGTCGTGCGAACGGCCGGGCTGGTGGGCGGGGACGCGGCGTTCGAGGTCATCCGGCGCTATCGCGAGGACGAGCGGGTCTGGGTGGGTTCCGAGCTGTGCGAGGCGTGGGGCTCCTTCGACACCGTCACGTACGCCCAGGAGATCCTGGCGGCACGACGCTGGGACGCGCACTACCTCTCTGCGGCCACTGCGGAGCAGTTCGCGGCTCTGCGTCATGTCCCGGAGGCCGCCTCGGTACGGTTGCAGGGCATCCGGCCCGACCTGACTCCGCTGGCTTCCCGCCGCGGCTTGAAGAGGCTCTTCGTCTTCGACAACGACGACCTGACGGATCTCTCCCCGTTGGCCTCGATCGCCTCGCTTGCCGAGGCAGGCTTCAGCCTGTGTCCCGGAGTCCGCGATCTCAGTCCCCTGCACGGCCTGCCCCTGACGTGGCTTTCCGTGGTCCAGCTCCATCCGGATCTACCGGCAGAGCAATTGGCGCCGTTCACGGAAGCTTCCTACCTCGTCCTGGGCCACCGCTTCCCCGTCGGATGCATCGGCGAGTTGCCGCTGAGCAGCCGCCTCAAGACCCTGCTCCTCCTGGCACAGACCGGTGACCTGAGTCTGGAGGGAATCGAGCAGTGGCCCGGGGTGGAATCCCTCCACCTCGAAAGCACGGCCCAGTTGCGGTACCTGAGCGGTTCGACATCTCTCCAGGGTCTCCGTCACCTCGCTCTCGACGGCCTGGACGAGCTCGACCTGACGCTGCTGTGTGGTGCGTCGTCCCTGGGCTCACTCAGCCTCTACCGCTGCGGGCTCTCCCGGGGCCTGGAGCCCTTGACCGAGCTGACCGGCCTTTCCCTCTTCTCCCACCCGAAGAATCCCGATGCCCAAGGGGTCTACGACCTGACGCCTCTGGCCGGTCTCGAACGGCTCACCATCGCCCTCGGCACCGACACACCCACCACCGGCGAGGAGCACTTCCCGCCCGACCGGATCAAGCGCCTGCGCTGAGGCCCTAAACCCCCGCCGCCCCCAGCAAATGACCCGCCGCGTACGTCACCGCCATGGCCACCGCTCCCCCGCCCATGTTCCGCAGCACCGCACGGCCCGGGGCCGCCTCGCCCAGGCGGGCGCTCCACCAACCCGTCACGGCCAGCACCGCGAGGACGGAGAGCACGGTCACCGGGACCCGGGCGGTGGCCGGGGGCAGCACGATCGCGAGCAACGGCAGGAGCGCGCCCACGGTGAACGCGAGGAAGCTGGCGCCCGCCGCGTGCCAGGGGTTGGTGAGGTCGTCCGGGTCGATGCCGAGTTCCACCTCCGCGTGGGCGCGCAGCGCATCCCGTTCGGTGAGCTGGACGGCGGCCTCATGGGCGACCTCGCGGCTCAGCCCCTTGCCCTCCAACAACCCGGTCAGCTCGGCGAGTTCCGCCTCCGGGGTTTCCTGGAGCTCCCGCTTCTCGGTGGCCAGCGCGGCCTTCTCCGAGTCGCGCTGGGTGGACACCGAGACGTATTCGCCGGCCGCCATCGACAGCGACCCGGCGAGCAGCCCGGCCAGCCCGGCCGTCAGCAGGGCACCCCGGTCGTCGGTGGCCCCGGCGACACCGACGACGAGTCCGGCGGTGGACACCACGCCGTCGTTCGCCCCGAGCACGGCGGCCCGCAGCCAGTTGAGCCGGGCGCCCAGCCCGGCACCGTGAGGTTCGTCGTGCTCAGGCGCTCGCGTCATCCCGGGATGGTCTCACCCGCGGCGCCACCGGGCACGCACCCGCACCGAATAGGGGACTGTCCGACACGGCCCGTATTCTCTGTGACCATGCTCGACGACCCGCAGACCGCAGCGCCCTGGCCGGCCGCCTACCCGCAGGGGTACGCGGTTGTCGACGTGGAGACCACCGGGCTCGCCCGGGACGACCGGATAGTGTCCGCCGCGGTCTACCGCCTGGACGCGCGGGGCGAAGTCGAGGACCACTGGTACACGCTGGTCAATCCGGAGCGCGATCCGGGCCCCGTCTGGATCCACGGGCTGACGAGCGACGTGCTGGAAGGGGCGCCGCTCTTCCCCGAGATCGCCGCCGAGCTGTCCGAACGGCTGGCGGACCGGGTGCTCGTCGCGCACAACGCCGCGTTCGACTGGTCGATGCTGGCGCGGGAGTACGCGCGGGCCTCGGTCACCGCGCCGGTGCGGCAGCGGCTGTGCACCATCGCGCTGGCCAAGGAGCTCCGGCTGCCGCTGGCCAACCACAAGCTGGCGTCCCTCGCGGAGCACTTCGGCGTGGTCCAGCAGCGCGCGCACCACGCGCTGGACGACGCGCGGGTGCTGGCGGAGGCGTTCCGCCCGAGCCTGCACGCGGCGGCACGGGGCGGTGTGCGGCTGCCGCTCCTGGAGTGCCGGCCGCTGACCGAGTGGTCGCACTCGCCGGTGACCCCGCGGTCCGGATCCTCCTCGTACGGGGGGCACGCCACCTGGCGCGCCTCGCGGAAGCGTCCGGCCTGCCCGTATCCGAACCCGGGCCGGTACGAGAAGGACAAACCGCTCAAGCAGGGCATGCGGGTGGCGTTCTCCGGGGACACCTCGATCGACCGGGAGCTGCTGGAGGACCGCGCGGTGGAGGCGGGGCTGCACGTGGCGACCAGCGTCTCCCGGCTGACCAGCCTGCTCGTCACCAACGACCCGGACTCGCCGACGTCGAAGACGGTGAAGGCGAAGGCGTACGGCACCCCGATCCTGGACGAGAGCGCCTTCACGCACCTGCTGCGCGATGTCGCCCCGGCCGTCGCGAAGGTGCCGGCGCCCACGCCGTCATCGGAGTGAACCGGGGGCGACTCGCCGCCCGCCGGCCACCCGCCGCCGCTTCCGCGTCCCACCCTGTGGCGCATGGCACGTTGTGAGGTCTGCGGAAACGATTACGGGATGTCCTTCGAGGTGCACGCGCAGGGCGCGGTGCACGTCTTCGACTGCTTCGCCTGCGCCATCCACCGCATGGCGCCCATCTGCGAGCACTGCCGGGTCCAGGTCATCGGCCAGGGCGTCGAGGTCGACGGGCACTGGTTCTGCGGCGGGCACTGCGCCCGCGCGGAGGGGAAGGTGGGCATCGTCGACCGGGTCTGAGGAGGTGGGGCGGCCACCCCTTCGGCCACCCCGTGCGCGAGACGCCCCACGGCCGGTTGTACCGTCGTGGGGTGTACCGCTTCCTGATGACCCGGCAGTGGCTGATCCTCGCCCTCCTCTCGCTCGTGCTCATCCCCACGATGATCGAGCTGGGTTTCTGGCAGCTGCACCGGCACGAGCACAAGGTCGCGCAGAACGCCCTGATCTCGCGCAATCTGAAGGCGGACCCGGTCGCCGTGTCCGCGCTCACCTCCCCCGGCCACACCGTCCCGCGCTCGGACTACTGGCGCACCGTGACGGCCACCGGGACGTTCGACGAGAAGCACGAGGTCGTCGTCCGCCGCAGGACCGCCACCGACGGCTCCATCGGCGTCCATGTGCTGATCCCGTTCGACCTCAAGGGCGGCGGCACGGTGCTGGTCAACCGGGGCTGGGTCCCGTCCGCCGACGACCAGCACGCCTTCCCCGACGTACCGGCCGCCCCGAAGGGCGAGGTGACCGTCACCGGGCGGCTCAAGGCCGACGAGACGACCGGCGCGAGCGGCATCAAGGACATCTCGGACCTTCCGGACCGTCAGGTGATGCTGATCAACAGCGCCCAGCAGGCCCGGCTGCTCGACCGCCCGGTGCTCGGCGGCTACATCGAGCTGACCGCCCCGGCCCCGAAGAACGGCTCGCCCGAGCCGATCGAGGCCCCCGACGACAGCTCCATCGGCCCGCACATGGCATACGCCGTGCAGTGGTGGCTCTTCGCCGCCGGAGTCCCGGTGGGCTTCGTGGTCCTGGCCCGGCGCGAGAAGCGCGACCGGGTCGCGGCGGCACAGGCGGCCGCGGCCGAGGACGCGGCACCGGAGCCCGAGCCCGCCCAGGCGTGACTCCTGCCTCTCCCGGCACACAGTCCGCTTAACGGGGGCCGGGTTCGGGAAGACGCCTGAACGTGACCCCACGCATCGAGGACTACGCCCTCATCGGCGATCTCCAGACCGCGGCCCTGGTCGGCAAAAACGGTTCTGTCGACTGGTTGTGCCTGCCCCGCTTCGACTCGGGCGCCTGCTTCGCCGCCCTGCTCGGCGACGAGGACAACGGCCACTGGCGGATCGCGCCCAAGGGCGCGGACACCTGCACCCGGCGCGGCTACGCGGGCGACTCCCTCGTCCTGGAGACGTACTGGGAGACGCGCACGGGCACCGTCAAGGTCGTCGACTTCATGCCGCAGCGCGACAAGGAGCCGGACGTGATGCGGATCGTCGAGGGGGTCAGCGGCACCGTCGAGATGTCGTCCGTGATCCGGCTGCGTTTCGACTTCGGGTCCATCGTGCCCTGGATGCGCCGCTCCGACGGCCACCGGGTCGCGGTCGCCGGGCCGGACTCCGCCTGGCTGCGCAGCGAACCGCCGGTCAAGACATGGGGCCAGCAGTTCTCCACCTGTTCGTCCTTCACCGTGTCCGAGGGCGAGAAGGTGGCCTTCGTCCTCACCTGGCACCCCTCGCACTCGCCCCGGCCCAAGCGCGTCGACCCCTACGAGGCGCTGGAGAACACCCTGAGCGACTGGGCCGAGTGGTCCGCCCGCTGCAAGTACCAGGGGCCGTACCGGGACGCCGTGATCCGCTCGCTGATCACCCTCAAGGCGCTCACCTTCGGCCCGACCGGCGGCATCGTGGCGGCCCCGACCACCTCGCTCCCGGAGGAGATCGGCGGCGTACGGAACTGGGACTACCGCTTCTGCTGGCTGCGGGACTCCACGCTCACCCTCGGCGCGCTGGTCTCGGCCGGCTATCTGGAGGAGGCCGCCGCCTGGCGGGACTGGCTGCTGCGGGCGGTCGCCGGCGACCCGGCGGACCTGCAGATCATGTACGGGCTGGCCGGTGAGCGCAGACTCCCCGAGTCCGAGCTGCCCTGGCTGCGCGGTTACGAGAACTCCGCCCCGGTCCGGATCGGCAACGCGGCGGTGCGCCAGCGCCAGCTGGACGTCTACGGGGAGGTCATCGACTCGCTCCGGCTGGCCCGTGACGCGGGCCTGGACGACAAGCCGCACGCCTGGAGCCTCCAGCTCAGCCTGCTCGGGTTCCTGGAGTCCACCTGGCGCGAACCGGACGAGGGGCTGTGGGAGATCCGGGGGCAGCGGCGCCACTTCGTGCACTCCAAGGTGATGGCCTGGGTCGCGGCAGACCGGGCGGTGCGCAGCCTGGAGGACGACCCCTCGCTGGCCGGGGACGCCGACCGCTGGCGGGCGATGCGGGACGCCGTGCACCGGGAGGTGTGCGAGAAGGGTTACGACCCGGTGCGCAACACCTTCACCCAGTCGTACGGCTCCCGGGAGCTGGACGCCGCGACGCTCCTGATCGCCCGGACCGGCTTCCTGCCGCCGGACGACCCGCGGGTGATCGGCACGGTGGACGCGGTGCGCGAGGAGCTGGGCAGCGACGGCCTGGTGCGCCGCTACAGCACGGACGGCGGCTCGATCGACGGACTGCCGGGCGGCGAGGGCGCGTTCCTCGCCTGCTCGTTCTGGCTGGCCGACGCCCTGCGCCTGACCGGGCGCGACGAGGAGGCCACCGCGCTCTTCGAGCGGCTGCTGGACCTGCGGAACGACGTGGGCCTGCTGGCCGAGGAGTACGACACGGCGGCGGGGCGCCAGCTCGGCAACTTCCCGCAGGCGTTCAGCCACATCGGCCTGGTCGGCACGGCGGTCGCGCTGGCCGGGGCACAGCCCGCCGAAGCACGGGCCACCGAGGACGGCACCGGGGACGGCACGGCAGGATAGGGCCATGGATCTTGGACTGAAGGACCGTGTGTACATCGTCACCGGAGCGACGCGCGGGCTCGGCTACGCCACCGCGCGGGCCCTGGTGACGGACGGTGCGAAGGTGGTCATCACCGGCCGGGACGAGAAGCGCGCCCAGCAGGCCGCCGCCGACCTGGGCCCGGACGCCGTCGGGCTCGCCGCCGACAACGCCGACCCGGCGGCGGCCGAACGGCTGGTGGAGGCCGCCCGGGAGGGCCTGGGCCGGCTCGACGGCATCCTCATCAGCGTCGGCGGCCCGCCGCCGGGCGGGATCGCGGACAACACCGACGAGCAGTGGCAGACGGCCTTCGAGTCCGTCTTCCTGGGCGCGGTACGGCTGGCCAGGGCCGCCGCCGCGGCGCTCGGCGAGGGCGGGGTCATCGGCTTCGTGCTCTCCGGCTCCGTCCACGAGCCGATCCCCGGGCTGACCATCTCCAACGGGCTGCGCCCCGGCCTGGCCGGCGTCGCCAAGTCGATGGCCGACGAGCTCGGCCCGCGCGGCATCCGGGTCGTGGGTCTGCTGCCGGCCCGGATCGACACGGACCGGGTGCGGGAGCTGGACGCGCTGTCGGGCGACGCGGAAGCCGCGCGTACCGCCAACGAGGCGAACATCCCGCTGCGCCGCTACGGCACCCCGGAGGAGTTCGGCCGCACGGCCGCGTTCCTGCTGTCGCCCGCCGCCTCGTACCTGACGGGCATCATGGTGCCGGTCGACGGCGGCCACCGGCACGGGTTCTGAGCCGCGGGGGGTGGGGGGGGGGGGCGCGCCCCCCCCCCCCCCCCCCCCCACCCCCCCCCCCCCGGGGGGGGGGGGCGGGGGGGGGCGCCCCGGGGGGGGGGGGGGGGGGCCCGCCGGGGGGCCGGCGG